>NZ_OY808999.1 GCF_963681195.1 Vibrio sp. 16 | reverse complement strand
CTCGTCAACGGTGCCAAGTTTTATCCATCGGAACAGAAACTTGATGCCCGTAATGGTGCGGCCTTTTTTGATGACTTCAAATCCCTTCTCTCCACTGTTACTTTCTAGGAAAAGCAACTCTTTACGGATTTGCGGATGCTCGGACAGCTCTTTAATGCTTTCTCGGATACAACGTTTCATAAAGACGCTGTTGTTCTTAAAGGAGCTTTTGTCTTTTTTTAGTTTGCCTGCTTCATCAAGTAGACCAAATACCCCTTTGAGCTCATCGAGTTTCTGCTGATGCATTTCAAAGCCTTTGTCTTTAAAGCGGCTGAGTAGTTCATAGAGGCGCTTGGAGTACTCTTTCTTTACGTCAAAGAAGTTGCGGGTATTGATGAGTGCAAACCCTTGGTTGTACTCAATATACTCGGACTTAAGCATGTCATTGGGCACCATGGTAAGTACGCCATTTTTGTACGCGATATGTTTGAACAGGGGACGATAATCGAATTCGGTGTCCCCTTTTTCTGACTCTATTTTGATGCCGATCTTGCGGCTCGCAAGTCGATTGGCAACTGGGCTTAAGTTACTGCCAATGTGTTTCGACTCAACACCCAGCCACTCTGATAATTGATTGGATGTGAACTCGTAGTGAGGTGTGGTCATGTTCCAGTCGTCGGCTTTCATGTGAGCAATCATAAGCGCGAACATGTCCGCCTCTCGAGCGGAGAGATCTTGACGACTGAACACCAATTGGTGCCCCTTCTTAATGTGCTTTGGTAGTTTGTCGCTCACTACTGGGTAGTAATATTGCTCGTCACTCATGATTTTCCCCTAACATGATCTAGGTATATTATGACATGTTCTAGGTGTAATACCTAATTCAATACCTATATTGTGTCACATATCAAAAGTGTAAGATTGTGTGGTTATCGAGAGAGGCGAAAAGGATCTGAAATTGAGTTGATCCTCAGCGAGTTTCTCTTTGGGTTTGATCGCATCTCTTTTTTTGAACGCTCCTGATAGAGATGCCTTGCTAATCTTATCTGTATTTTGACGTTTTTAGCGTGCTCTGAAATTATATTTTGGAGTCAAATTTATCTACATAAACACGCAATTGGTGTGACTTGGATATTTGAGAGGTGTTGAAGTAGTCAGAGAAAACAATCCCAAACTGTAAATATCAAACTGTAAAATCAATATACTCTAAGACCAGTAAGGAAGAGCGCTCTAGGTGAACTTAACTTATTCACCTAGAGCGCGTTTCTGTGGACCTAAAGTTGTAGATGCTCGTGATGTACCCAAGGTCTACAGAGCCGATAAAATCAATGAAGAAAACCATTTTGCGTTGAAGCAATTGTGCTGCTTTGATGGATTGTTCCGCAGGAAATTCTTTTAGATAGTCTCTTTATTGTGCTTTTTCCGTCCCTAAACTTAATCCCTACGCACATCTTTACCCACTGGTTAATGCTCGCCTTGGTCTTTACGTTTATATGGGATTTTCAGGGGTTAGGAATGGCGTTTGCTTGGGGAGGCGTGAGCCATATCCTGACTGATGCGATGACCGTTTCAGGTGTGCCATTCTCTCCGTATAGCGATCGGCGTTTTCACCTTTTTGGAGGGCGTTTTCGAACCGGAGACCCTGTCGAGTACGCCATTTCAGCAGGGGTGATTGTCATCTGCATTGCCCTCTCTCATCTTACGGGCGGTCAAGGATTCGCGCCATTTTTCTATGATTGGGGTGGCATGTACCAACGGGGGCTTATTGATGCGCTAGAGTGGAAAACCAATCGATTTAGGCTGATTTAGTGGGCGAAAAAGTTGTCAATGTTCAGGCTGAACATTGACAAAAATGGACCTTATGAACGCCCCTCTAATAGGGTAGTGTTCATGGCGATAAACATTTGTTCGAATCCGTTCATAAAGGCCATGGCGCCTCGCATGGCATCCTCAGCGATGTTAGGTGTGTAAGACATCATCTTGGTGAGAATGGTTCGACTTGTTTGCACATGAAGAGGCTCTACTTCACAGTGAATCTTAAAAAAGGCGAGAATCGGGTCGTCAGCATGTTTTAAATTGTAAGCGGCGGGGTGTGCTTGAAAGCCTTGTAAAAAATACTGAAACTCTCGTGCGGAAGTCATTTCTGAAGCAAGATGAAAGCCAAGCGCTTCTCCAATTTTGTTCGAGCGGTAATAGCGATAGGTTCTATCGCCCATTGCGGTACCCGAAGGCTTCACATATTTTGGATTAAAGATGTCATCATGACTCAGGCCACAGTGAGTTATGAGCTCTTCAAACATTTGATGATGGGTAGTCAGCATTCGGTTTTGACATTGCTGCAAACCATATTCGTCCACTGAGGCGTAAAGTATGTAAGCCGCTTGAGCTGACGCTTGCCATGTCTGCGTGTCGAGAAGTTCATCCGTTATTTTTGCGGCCAAACTTAAAATCCCTGATGGAACGTCTTTAAAAAAAGCCCACAGCGTAGCAAAAAACATTTTTGTTTCCTCTGGGGTCATGGGCGCATCACATATCAACTGTCGGAATTTATCTAGCTCTTGTATGGCGTTGTGATGAGCGATCGCGGTCGCGATGTGTCTGTAGTCGTTAGGCGCGGCAGTTTGCATGATGTGTTTTCCGATGGATTGAAATTTAAACAGTAAATCACGCCTAAACACCTTTTCATTATTATATATCTATTATTTATAAACACTTTCCCTCAACTTTGAGGGAAAGTGTTCTATTCGCAGACTGAATAGTTAAGGCATAGGTAAAGAGTATGGAAAGGGATCTGATGACCGCTTTTCTGTTTGGGTTTACTCTGGCTATTTCTGTTGGGCCCATCGCAATGATTGTGGTCATCAACGGTTTAAAATATGGCAAAGCCTCGGCAATTAAAAGTGCATTAGGGGCGGCGTTAGGGGATTTTGTCTTTGCCCTTTTCGCTTTTTTACTTGGGGTGGGCGTAGTTGAGGTACTGACTTTGCATCAGCGAGCCATTGAAACGTTTTCGTCTTTTATGCTCATCCTTTTTGGCATTTATATGTGCTTACTGGCTTTGCGCGAATACAAAATGCCGCTCACTCAGCCTATTGCGACAGGAGCGAGTGAATTAAGAACGACTTTTCTGTTGACGATCGTCAATCCGCTGACCGTTATTGCGTTTATGGCGTTGGTCGGGCAACTCTCCCTACCGGGAGGGGTATGGACAGCATTGTTACTCGCCGTGATGGTACTTGCAGGGAGTTTTTTAGCCCAACTTGTTTACGTCTTAGCTTCCTTATCTTTAAAGTCTAAGCTGGAGCATCCGCGCGTTATCTTAGGGCTACAATTGATCAGTGGATTTGGGATAGTTGGCTTTGGTCTAAAAGGTTTTTTCTACCGATAAGCCTTGTCAATGTTCAGGCTGAACATTGACAAAATATCTTAGAGTTATGTTCAACCATTGGATAAATGAACATTATTAATGATCGCCCAACTTCATAGGAATATAAGGTTTCCGTCTATTCCTACTAACGGAGTCCTTTATGCCTCTTATGTCTTCTGAACGACAAGTGAGCAGCGATGACGCAGTAGAGACGATTGAGCAGTGGTTTACGGCACATAATATTCGCGCTTCTCTTACTGTGGCAAAGGACGGTTTTTTTGCCTCGGTGGATTTGTTTGGTACCCGAGGCGAACAGTTAAGCTCGGGTGTGGGCAAAGGGCCTAATGCGATCGTTGGAGCGTATTTCGAGGCGTTTGAAAATGTCTTGTTAGAGTATCAGTTCATCGCTTCCGATTTGGTCATACGGCCTATGCAAGACTGGTTAAACTCTGAGGATTCTCACCCTCTGTTCGGGGTTGGAGCGCTGTTAAGCTCTTGCGATGATGGGCCGTTAAAATTTTGGCGTTATCAGTCGCTTTTGCAAGGGGAACACTATTTGGTTCCTGAAGTGTTGGTGAATCCCTATTACTCTGAGCCTTTCATTCAACCTCCTTTCTTTGAGTTATTAAAACGATACTCTTCAAAGAGTGGGTGGGCATCGGGCTCGACATTGAAAGAAGCGCTATTGCATGCAGCAAACGAAGCGGTCGAGCTACACTATTTAAGCCAGCTTTATAAATTTTCAGTGGGCGATAAAGTCCGTGTTGAGTTCTATCGGGTCGAGTTGCCTCGAAGTCTCTCTGAGCGCTATGCTCTCTCCCTCATTTTGACCAATCTCGACCAAGTGAACGTAATCTTGGCACAGACTGAGTTCGGGTCTTATTTTTGTGCCTGTACTTTTTTATCCGCTCTCAGTCCGATGGCGTTCAGAGCTTCTTCGGTCTCGTATTCTCCTCTGCTGGCCATTGAAAGTGCCTTGTTTGAGTTGAATCAGCAATTTGAGTTATTTGATGTGTCTGTGTTGGAGGAGGCTTTATTACTTATTACTACATGGAAACCATCATTTGTAGGTCTTACCAATCATTTATCGATGTGTGATAACGAGCTGGTTTGTAATACCAATGTACACTGCTCATTTCCAATGAGAAATAATTACGAAAAGGTTGGGTTTGATGTCACCTTAAGTTGGATGTAGGTATCGGCTGAAAAATGGATATAGTCAGTCATGGAAAAGGAAATGAAGAACGCTATAAGCTTTAAAGAGGTATTCGTACACTGCGGGATTAACACCTATCTTGTGGATAGTGATTTCCCTGAAGCACAGCAAGTCATTGTACGATGGGATAGACTGGAAGGGGCGCAATTGACCTGTCACCGCCTTTCTAAAGTAGGCATTTATGCCGAAGCCGTTCCCTTGCCCTATCAAGACATGGAGGTGTGATGCTGTCACCAGAGCTGACAATGTATCTGTTCGTGACTCTCCTCTATGCTTTTCTGCCAGGACCAGCCATGCTCTACAGTGTGGCACAAACGATATCTGGAGGTCGTAGGGCTGGGATCATTGCGGTATTTGGCCTTCATGTAGGTGGGTATGTACACGTGTTGCTTGCGGTATCGGGACTGTCTGCAGTGCTTGTTGCTAAGCCTGATATCGCTTTGCTGATCCAAAGAATAGGCGCGCTCTACCTCATCTGGATAGGGGTGAAGCGCCTTAGCCAAACCGCACCTAGGTTGACAAGTGTGACGCCCCAGAAGTCGAAGGTGCGCCATTCCTTCGTCGACAGCATCATTGTGGATGTGTTAAACCCTAAAGCGGCCTTGTTTTACTTGGCGTTTCTGCCACAGTTCATTACTCAGGATTCCCATGTCGCCATGTGGCTACAGTTACTCATTCTTGGGGTGGTAACGAACAGTGTGTTTAGCAGCGCGGACCTTATCAGTGTCCTGTTGGCGAGCCATTTGCAGAGCAAGTTTCAGCACAACCCTAGGTGGTTTGATTTTAGTCTACGCTGGGCGGGTAGTGTCTTTATTTTATTGGGCGTATTTGCCTTTATGGGTTAGTCTCTCTGCACGTTTAGTTTCATTCAGCTGCTTTTTCACTTTGTGCGCACTGTTTTACTGTGATAAAAGCGGGATCATTATCGAACTCAATCGCGGCTGAGTAGATTGTCACGGCGACGCCAGATTGAGTTCGCTTGATGTCGGCTAAGTAGGTGAGAGACCCATCGAGGTGCTGGGCAACTTCATGACCGGATGGGGTCCTTCTATCCGTCACAATCGGGCTGTAGAGAATATAATCGATGTTTTCCCAGCCAGTCGCAATACACATGGATACTTGCTCCGCGGTAAGTGTGCTATTGATTTCTAACACTGGTGAAGTGGTTCTCATTTTTTGTGGGGTGGTCGTACAGGCCGCCAGAAGAGTGATTGCCCCGAGTATCAGCAAGGTTCTCATAGTGTTTCCTTTGAATGTGTGTTGGAAAGCTTATCAGCGCTTCTATCAACTATAGTGGATGAAAAATAAGGTTACGGTTTATTTGACATGAAAACGCCAGCACGAAAGCTGGCGTAGGACGTTAGTATGACAGAATGATCACGGATTGTTGTCGTACTTTTTCAATACCGACTCGATGGCCTTATCGAGTTCGCTTTGCACCTCTTTGGACAAACGGCCAAACTCATAAGCAAAGTTTCGGCCTTTAACGCGCTTACGAGCAAACATCCCTTTACTGTCAAACTGAGCGAGGGGGGTAATTTGCGCTGGGTCGGATGCCTGCTTTGCCTCAACAATCTTTAGCTCCGTTTTAATCAAGGCAAGAATTGATGCTTTGTATTCATCTTGGCGTTGTTCAGGCTGAACATTGACAAGCTTGGAGGCCATTTTCTTGATAAATGCAGAGAGACCTTTGTGGTCTTCTTGGAAGGCTTTCATCACTTTGCCAAGCAGAGCGTAGTCCGTGTGCGACAATTCATTCACGATAGGGAATAAGGCGATAAGACGCTCATCAATACTGGCGGCTTTTAAGGCTTTACTGACGGCAGGACGACTGATGCCTAGGAGTTGAGCAACCTCTTCCTGAGTGTATTCACCGCTCTGCATGATACGTTGGCATTGCAAGCCTATTTCACGTTGGTTGTGCTCTTTGGCCGTTTGTAGCTGCTTGGCGAGCGCTTTGGCATCTGCCGTGGAGAGCTCATCTTGGGTAACCAGCACACGGAACGTTTTTACCTTTCCTTCCTGCAGCAAGAACCAAGCGCGGCGACGTGAACCATCAAGAATGTCGATTTTACCTTCCACCTCGCGACCAACGGCAGGGTAGAACTGTTGAAACTCGAGAGAATTAAGATCTTCTAAAGACTCTTTCGTCAGTAACGATTGGTCGCGACCGTTCACATCGAAAGTGACATACGTGTCATCTTTAACTTGCGAATGTGACAATGTCATTTCGTTGAAGGTGGCTGTTTTGCCAGACGCAAGCTGCCAAACCATACTCTGTCCAACCGATTCTAGGCCAAACTGCTTTTGCAGATACTCCGCGGTATTCTGGCCAGATTTCTCTAACTCAGAAGTGAGCTGCTTCGTGAGTGATTCTAGGTTGGCTTTGGCTGCCGATTGCTGCGCCGCTTGCGAACCTGGTGCGTTACCTAATGGGTTTCCGCCTCGTTTCTTTGCCATTAGTTATTCTCCTGTTCGCGCCAAACGTTAACGATATCGCGCAAGATTTGGCTGGTCACTTCATAGCTGTTTTGCTGCGCGGTTTGGAAGGTTGATTTGCTCTTCGGGTACTCACTTTTCGACATATCGAAGACGGTCGAGAGTAGGGAAGAGGCCTGACGGATCGCTTCACTGTGTTTGAACTCTTTCGAGTAGAGATAGGGTGCGAAGTAATCGTATAGGCTGTTCATGAGCTCTGTTGTTGTCGAGCTATCACGATGGTTCGTCAGCAATATTTTCATGAAGTCATAGCCTTCATGATTTGCGTTCTCGAGCAGAGCCCATACCTGCGGGATGTAGCTGAAGTAAGAGCAGGTCGCATCGATGTCATTTTCGGTAATAGATAGCGGGAACACGACACTGGTTGCGGCAAAGTAGGCATTAAATGTCGCGTAGCCTAGCGATGGCGGTGTATCGATAATGATGATATCGAACTCGTCCTTCACGCTATCAATAATGTCACTCAAAAGAGAGTAGGGGGAGGCGAGTTTGTGGCTAAACACTTGTTCATGGAACCAGCCTTCCATCGCGCGATCGCTTTGTGCGGCAGGCAAAATACGCAGATTAGGGATCGTCGTCGGCAAAAACGCATCACGATAGACTTGCTCTAAGGTTTCATTCTCGTCTAAGTCAAATTGGCCCATCATCAAATCGCCAACCGACAACTGACCTTCTTGCTCAGCTTCAGGGGCGTAATACATAGAGAGGGTGGCTTGGCCATCCATGTCAATCAAACCAACTCGGTATTCTTGATGGAATTCTGTTGCTAAACCTGACGCGATCGTTGCGGCAGACACCGTCTTACCCACACCACCTTTTTGGTTTTGGATCACGATAACCTGAGTACTCTGTTTATCACTGCGCTCAAACTTTGGCTCTTTGCGTAAGTTCTCTGGCAAGAGATCGCGCACACCATACATTTCACCAATGTCTAGCGACCACTGGGAATCTTCATGGCGGCGAGGATCAATGTTGGCACTCGCTACGTACTTATCGAGGGTTTTGGCATCAATACCAAGGTATGCAGAGGCTTCCGCGCGGGTAAAGTTACGCAGCTCTTTGCGGTGATTGGCCAATAAGCGCAAGTTACGGCGCTTTATGTAGTCGTCAGCGCCTTGTTTAAGGTGCTGAAAATCCTGAGTGGTTTGTGTCGTGTCCATTTCTGCCTCCCTATAGGAATGATAAATAGTATATCCCTTAATTTTCGAGGCTTGTAGTTAAAAGTAGAGGAATTTGTCGATTTTTTTAATCCGATGCTGGAGTGAAATGGCCGTTTATAAAGGTTTAAGAGAAGGGATTGATGTCCAGTGACATTCAGAAAGAGACGTTATGCTTCCTATAAGTATTTGGCATATAAGAAAAAAGACTTGTCTTTATTGTGGATAATCGCGTGTTTTCGTCGGTCAATTTTGGGATTAATAATTATATATTATTAGGGGGGGGATTATTCAGCATTCAAATTAGAGTTGATTTTTAATAATAACTGGGGGTGTTATGGAGACGATTATTTGTCGATCGTACCAATCGTTCATCGATGTTTGTGATAATGGGTTAGTGCGTAATGTGAATGTTCATTGTACGTTTTATTTACGGAAATTGGACGTCAACTGGATGGAGAATTACCTTAAGAAAAATCAGGGAGGAGAGCTTACCTTTACACCGTTTTTGCAAGATTTTTGCGGCTAACTTGGCGCCTTTTTGTCCTGTATTCATTTCTCTTATTTATGCGCTTTATGTTTATTAATAACTGGCGCATATACACCATTTATGTGATTTTCTTTCCTTTATTTTGTAGCTCATCAAAAATGTGGCACAGATCATTAAAAATAGCCTGTTAATGATAATTTACTGTTTATTTAAGCAGTAAATAACTAAAAATAGCTAAATAAATAAAAGCCAAAAAGGTGAAAAGTTACATGTCTAATGCTCATATTGCTGGAAGTTTTAGTGTTCAGATAGGCTCCATGTGTTTTCTTCGAAAAGGAGACTCGGGCGCGGAAATTTGTCTAGGTAACGATAAGTCATTCTCTATCACTATTCCTGAAAGTTATGTGTTAAAGCGATTGCTTGAAGCGAAAGGGGAGGTAGTCGATAAGAACACGCTGATAAGTGAAGGATGGGGGAGGCCTGATATTATTGGTCCGAATTCGCTCCCCGTTGCGATTACCAATCTGCGTAAAATTTTAGATTTGAGCAGTGTGAAGATTGTTAACGTCCCGAGGAAGGGGTATCGATTAGAGTTTCCGAGTGAAGGTGAGACCCTTCCTAATATGAGTAAGACAAGGGTTACGGTCGATTCTGAGTGGCATGAGAACAACATCGACCATCGCGAAGTCTCGAACGCAACTTTTCTTACTGCTTTACTGTGTGTGGTAGGTGCCATTTATATTTTAATGTATATGGGATTTTCGTGGGTTACGACAGAATGCCGCCAAGTCGAAAAAGCGAGAGTCTGCTATGTCACGGGCGATACTTTGGATGAACAAGCGTTGCGAGGGAAGCAGGGTGAGTTTTACTATTCTAGTCAAGGCGGGCTGCATGAGGTAGTACAATGAAAAAGCAAATTGTCCTTTTCTCCTGTCTATTAACAGTACCTCTTTTGGCGTTGTTTTTGTTCGCGTTTTTGAATGGTTCTTCCTGTCGATATACGGTGTCACTGTCGGTGCCCGATGATGATCGAGATGTGTTCATGACCTGTTATCGCGGCAAGGTGGTTGCGTTGCAAACGCAAAAAAATGCGCAGGGAACATTACTTTCCAAGTGGAAAGTGGAGGCGAGATATTTCCGGTTTGGTGATCAAAGCATTTACTTTGTGTATTCGCGTACGCCTTTGATAGAGAATCATCAGGACAGCGGAAATGATCGCTTCAATGATATATCTTCTGGGTATAAGTTTTTATTTTATAAAATGTCAAGACAGGAAGAGCTTGTGTATATTTTTCAGACATTTCCTCGTTATTATGTCCATCAAGGAAACATAGATGGTGTGTTGGATATTTGGGACCGACATTGAAGAGCAAACCAGTTGGTTTAATTGGTTTGCTCTGTATTGTTAAAGCGGAGCAAACTGTGCATTGAAATGGCGTAACACCGGCGGTTCGTAGGTAAAGCGTAGACCGCGCAAGTTGTGAGCGTTGTGTTTGACTTCATTGAACGCCTCAATCACGTAGTCGAGGTGTGCTTGTGTGTAAGTCGCTCTTGGAATGGCCAAGCGGAGCAGCTCAGCAGGGCAAGCCAGTTGCTCGCCGGTTTTCGGGTCTCGGCCTTGCAAAAGAGAGCCAATTTCGGCCCCGCGAATACCCGCTATTGTATATAGCTCGCAGGCCAATGCATGGCCTGGAAAGTGCTCAGGCTTGATATGAGGCAGTATCGTACCCGCATCGATAAAGGCGGCATGACCACCGGCTTGTTGGCAGCGAATACCTATCGATTCTAGGCCAGAAACTAAATAGTCGATTTGTTGAATTCGAAAGGCGAGCCACTCTTCGCGCATGCCATCGTATAAGCCTACCGCCAAGCGTTCCATGGCGCCGCCTTCTAAGCCGCCATATGTTGGGAAGCCTTCTTGTAACACGCATAAGGTACGACACTCTTGATACACATCTGAGAGCCGAGCGTCTTTAAAGCTGAGTAAGCCGCCAATAGGCACCATGGCATCTTTTTTGGCGGACATCGACAGTAGATCGGCATAGCGGAACATTTCTTTGGTTATCTCGGCGATAGACCAATTGTGGAACTCAGGCTCCCGATGTTTTATGAAGTAGGCATTTTCTGCAAAGCGAGCACAGTCCATGACCACTGGAATATCATAGTGTTTTGCGATGTCGTAGACTTCGCGTAAGTTGGCCATTGATACGGGTTGGCCTCCGGCTGAGTTACAGGTAATGGTGCTCACAATGTAAGGGATGTTGTTTGGTCCTACCTCTTCAATGGCTGCAATCAGTTTCGGGATGTCAAAATTGCCTTTAAACGGCTGTTTTTGGCTAGTATTGAACGCGGCCTCGGTGTGAACATTGATGATACGACACCCGTTCATTTGCGTGTGACCTTGAGTGGTATCAAAAAAGTAGTTGGAAATGGCGGCCATTTTGTTGCGGTCGAGTCCGTTTTCACGCTCTCTTTTGTTGATCAAAGCGGGCGTATAGAGTTGCTCTGCGCCTCGCCCTTGGTGTGTGGGGATGGTGTGTTGGTAGCCAAAAATATCAAGCACCGCGTCGGATAAAGCGTAATAGCTCCGACTCCCACTGTAGGATTCATCGCCGTATGCCATAGCCGCTTGCATGCGTTGCGTGACGGAACCTGTACCACTGTCGGTTAATAGATCGATAAAAACGTCGCGACTTTTCAGTAAGAAAGGGTTAAAACCTACCGACTTTATCGCGGCCTTACGCTCTTCGCGAGTGGTGGTCTTTACTGGCTCGACAACCCGAATTCGGTAAGGCTCTGGTAGGTAGCGCATTTTTTTGTCTCGACTTTGCTCGTGCTCTGCTTGCTCGAGATTTTCTTGCTGGTGTGATCCTTGAATATTATGCATATAACACCTTAATTGATATTGAGTTCTTTTATGCTATTAGTCAGTCAATAGCATAATGACTATCTATCGCCAGTGGAGATTAATATATGCATAATTTAATCAAGAATGAGCAAGGTCAGATTAGATAATGTGGGCTACCAAGGTTAAGAAAACTCAGGTAATACGCCTAGCATAGAGAGGAGATGAATGGTGATAACACTCATCCCAAACACAGAGACGACGATCACCCCCCAATCCCCGCCAGGCGCTCGATAAATGCGGTCTTTTGGCTCCTCATTCGTGGATTTGGGTTGCGTAAGCCGAGTTTTTCGCACTAATAAAGCTGGCGTAAGGCAGGCCCAAAATGCGGCGGCGGCGGCGGCGTAGCCAATGGCGGTGAGAAAACCAAAAGGCAGTATGACGGAGAAGATCAGCGGCGGTAAAAAAGTCATGACCCAAGTTTTAAACCGACCTTGTGAGGTGGAGTTGTGACCAAAGAGATCCGCGAGGAAATCAAGCAAACCTAAGCCTACGCCAATAAAACTCGAGAGGATGGCTGCGGCAGAGAAGGCACTGATGATGTTGGATAAGTTCTCTTTCGCTAAGGTACTGCGGAGGCTAATGAGTAAAGCGTCGATATTACCACCTTGGGCGATGATAGGGCCAAACTGCTCCCTAGGGATATTGCCATAAATGCTGAGTAACCAAATCGCATAGATGATAAAGGCCATGCTGACGCCCACAACAATGGCTTTTTGAGCCAGCTTTTCGTCAAGATAATAGTCTCTCATGGTTGAAATAGAGTGGTGATAGCCAAACGCCGCGAGGGTAATCGGCAGAAACCCCCATAAATAGTTGATGTTGTTGCTTTGGGTATCACGGAGTAAGGCGGTTATTTCAATATTGCTCCAAAGTCCGACTACGCCGAAAAGGAAACTAAAAATCATAAAAAGAATCAAAATAATGGAGAAGCGGTCGACCATTTTAGTTGAGTGCAAAATGGGTAAGGAAAAGAAGATCACAAACAAAATAGCTGCGAATTTGGGGTTAATCCCTGTGTATTCGGCGATAACGTACCCAGATGAGGTAATATAAGCGTAGAGCAGGATGCCGCCAACGAAGTAGATCATTAGATTATTGACCATGGTGAACTTCGCACCGAGCAAATCTTTGGTGACGGACGAAAAAGAGGATTTATACGGGTAAAATTGCAGCACCTCAAGAAACAGGCAGCCACTGAGGATCATCAGGAGCATGGTGATAAAGAGGGAGGCTAACGCACCGATTGTCCAGACCCCCGCTCCTGCCGCTGGCAGACCGAGCATTCCTGCACCGACACAAATGCAAGCAATGATGCAAGCGCCTCCAAACACGGAGGGAGACTTGACTATTGAAGGGTTAATTTGATCCATAGATAGGGTTCCTTTTGCAAGAGTAGGTCAAGAGCGCGATTTGAGAAACACGCATTTTAAACACCCAATCTATCGATGGTGACCTAGAATGAAATAATAAATGTTGGATAAATTAAACCATAATCTTGAGCTGAATAAGTTCTGTCAGCGCCAAGCTTGGGAGAAGTCTTGATCTCTAAATGCGCTCGCTAACCCTGTGATTTGCTGCATCCTTAGTACTTCATCCGGCTCCATCCCGAGCTCTTTACCAATTTTTTCATTACTCCACCCCATTTCTCGCAGTTTAATGGTGAGGTTTGCGGTCAGTTCAACCTGATGGGCGCCCCGAGCAACATTGTGACGAACTGAGGTCGAAATGCATTTTTCCTCGGGAAGGTCTAGGATGAGCGCTGGAATATAACCAGGTAAAGCTTGTAAGTCAGGGGACGTATTTAATAGAGAAAAACGATGAAAACCGTCGACTAAGGTATAGCGTTCGCGGCCTTTCACTCGGTTGAGGATGATGGGCATGGTAAAGCCATTCTTCTTAATCGAATGTTGCAGTAAATGACTTTCTGGGGGAGCCATTTTGTTAGGGTTGTAATGATTTGCATCAATGCATTCGAGAGGGATAAGCTGCAATTGGCACGCGGGAGGTAAGGTCATCGGAAACTGTTTAGACAGTTGCAGGATGGTATCATTATAGATACGAACCCAGTGTTCAAGATCTTGTTTACGTACGGTGTCTGCGTTGAGTCCCCTCAAAGTGTCTTTGGGGTTGTTGTTTACCTTTTCCACTGTGTGTCCTTTTCTATCTTATCATCGTATAGGGCGTGATATTGCTTAGCCACCGTTTTGTTGTAGCCGAAAGAAAGCCCACGACACCAGTAGTCATTTTTGATCAATACTTTACAAATCCGTCTCCAGCTTGGCACTTGTTTTTTGGATTCGAGTTTGCTGTCAGCGTAATCTGGAATATGGGTTATCCCTTTTTTCTTGGCATTGTTCTTCCACCAAATTAGGAACTTGTAGATACGCTCACGGTAGTGTTTTTCGATATTGGGGGGCATCGTGCTGAGCAAGAATTTACAGTATTGTTTATAGGTGAACCCTGGGGGTAATTGAAATCGATAGTACCCCAAAATGTGTCCTTGCTGTTTACTGTAGCGAGCCCCGAAGTTACTGCCCTCCACACGAGACACGAGTTTTTGCCAAGTGTGAGGCTCTAATATTTGATAGAGCCACAAACCTTTACGTTGTTCGTCGCCGAAAGGCTGACAGAGTCGTTGCATCGACAATGGCACGCCAGCTTTATTCATCAAGTCGTAAATTCGGTTGTAGTCCCATCCAAATCGAGCGTTCGCAATCCAGATATCTCGAGTTTTCCAATCGTAGATCGGGTAGGCCATAAAGACATCGGGTTGCATCTTCGTCGTCCAATATTGCTCTTGAAACTTTTCTTTATAGGGGTTTTTTACAGTGTTAAATCGATGTAATGACTCGTCAGCTCTCAGCCCAATAAGGGCAGCGACTAAGCCTTGCTTTTGTTGCTGATACCAACGAGCAAAGTCGACCACAAAGTCTTCAAATTCCATACCCGGTGAGAAAAAAGGCAGGACTTTTGGATGGCTGATAACACTGGCATGGCATGGCAGTGGCTTGACCCAGTCTTGTTTTAGTTTAGGGTCCCAACATAGCCACTTCGGCTGAAACTGAGAGAGCGAATTTCGTAAGCTAATCGGTAAACAGACCCAGTAGGGGTTAATTTTACCCGTGGCGATCATTCGTATGATGAAGGTGCGGGTCTCTTCGTACTGAGCTTCAAAGTCGACAATGAGAACGTCTACAGGCAGTTGTTGCCTTCTTTCTGCTTCTTCAATAGTTAAATTGAGCAGCACCCCAGAATCTTTACCTCCAGAAAAAGAGACATAGACATGGTCGAAGTGATCGAACACAAAGCGAATCCTTGCTCGTGCTGCGTCTAAGACATTTTGCTGTAGTGGGATTTTTCTTCGGCTGACAGGCATAGTGGGGGTAACTTGCATGCAATCGAGCTCCCTTACGATAGAGATAAAAAAAAGAGAGGGTGTTACTGCCCAATAGTGTGTGTCGACAGATACCCTCTAACCGATAGAAGTTAGCAAATTTACAGGATGCTGCTAGGCAAGATACTGATTAATAGCGGAGGCCAGAGCTACTTCTTCAACATGCGTATACCATCAAGAAGTTCGCTTCGTGACCAAATATCATCATAGCAACGCAATGAAGGTAGCAAGGTAGCAGGAGGGGGAGGAAATTATTAATGATCAATTATAAATTAACAGTGATAAATTAATTTGGGGCATCTACCACCGAGTGTCATCTTATTATCCCAGAAACATGAACCGACCTAACAGCCAGTTCAATTTTCTTTGTTTGTTTTGACAGGCCTAGAAGGAAGTAACCGATGAAAAAGGTGATGCAAAATGCCAAGCGCTTTGCACAAGTGCTGTGCCACAACGGGGTAAGCGCTTACGTGGTTGATGATCAGTTTCCGATTGCTCAGCAGGTGATTATTCGGTGGAGCCACCCCGAGGGCGCTCACACGGCAAGTTATCGCTTGGCTAAAGTGGGAATTTTTGTCCAAGCGATTCCTTTGGTGGAGTCAGAGGGGCTGCATTTTTCACTACGTGGTATTACGCGTTTAGGGATCAGTGAAGCGGATCTAGACAAACTGGGTGCTACGGCTGCGAACGTGTTACTTGGCAGTGTTGACCTTGAGGAAGCACGATCTCAAGTCCGCTCCATTTCCTCTCGGCTTTCTTTATACCCTACCGAATTAAAAGCGTATGACATGGATTGCATTAATAAATAGTTATTTTTGCCATCTTACGTCTTCTTAATCTTAATACCTCTCTAATTCTAATTGGCAATGGATGTAAATAATTCATTATTAACTTTCCTTCACCTCGATTCTTCATAAAGAGTAAGAGACGAACCGACCTGTATCTACATATATATCGTCTAGACAAATGAGGAGTCAATCTATGAAAAGTAAGCCCGTCCCTAGTCACCCAAATCAGGGGAAGGTTGTCCCTCTTCTTCCCACTCAATCTCGCAGCATACCGCAAGACCCCGGCCAATCTTGTCAACACCTAAAAAACGATTGCCCAGCTTGCAATGCGTTGACGTATTTTCTCAACCGTTATCTTTGTGAAGATGAAGACGCACCAAATTATGCCCATCAGGTTGATGCGATCTGGCAATTGCACTTTACCAAGATGCAATTAGAGCGCCGCTTCGCGCAGCTTCCTTCTGAACCTCAACCAGAGGTGATGGAGTTGGTTCATACACTACAAAGTCAATTATCGGCACTGACGAAAAATGTCACCCAGCAGCAAGTAACGACCCCACTTTCCTTGTTATTGGCGGTATTAGCTAAAGAAACGGAGATGATGTTACTCAGACAGAAATCTCAGTGGTGGAGGGCGATGACCTGATGCTGTGGAGTTCTCGACTAGAACTTTAGTCACTTACTGCCTTTAAACTAATGTTCATAAATATCAATAATTTACCTATAAATATATTTAAATTATTAAATAGAATTAATTATGAATATTAATCTCTCCAAGTACCTAGCACATCGTTGAAGTGCTTAATATTTCTGCATTCAGGTTTTAATCTTAACAAAGAACGAAAGATATGATTCATAACGATAACGTAGTAATTCGATCAACGGCCATATTTTTTCTTGCCGTTGTTCAGTTTTTTCTCGTTGGTTGCCAAGAGACTGAGAAAGGAACATCAGGACAGGGGCAAGGTTCTGCGTCACTTCAGCTACAACCCGTTCTAGTTAATGTCTCAGACAATCAAGGATTTATAGATCTCACGCCATATATTTCCAGCGACTCAGAGAGAGAACTCGACTACAGGCTTGATGTGCTCGCCGTATCGGATTTAGACCAGGTTTGCTTGGTCAATAGTATTAACCGTCGTGGATTCTACTTCGTGAAACATCAAGATGTGTGTATCTATCAATATACCGTGACGGCGACAAATGCCGATGGTGACATCGTTCAACGCAAAAGCCAAGCTCGGGTCCTGACGAGCACGCAAGAGGAATTTGAGGTAACCCCGCTAAGTCATGAACTTGTCCGAGGTCTGCAAAGCGAGATGGTCTTACCAATCGAGCCAGGATTCGTGTTAGACAGCATCGTGTCGGTACAAGGAGGTGTTCAGGCCACGGCTCTCGCGAATGGCAACATTAATATTGATGCTTCTCTTGCCAGCCAGTCAGGTCTTGCCGTGATTGACTATAAGATTAGAACCGTTGATACCAGCGCTCAAGCCAATCGATTCAACCAAAGAATCAATAAACCCGCAATCCGACTAGGGCAAATCTATGTGACAGTACAAGACCCTGGTTATGTTAGCGTCGATGCTGGTAGCGGTCACTTACCGAAGGATGGCTCTCGAAAAGAATACTTTCTCGATGAAGAGGTTATTGTTGACGTCTCTTCGTTTGTTCAAGCTGGGACATTTGATTATCAATTGTTTGAAGTGAAGAGCTCCACTGCCAATGTTGAAGTGATATCAGGTAGTGATCAGAACAAATCTTTTCGTTTCTCCGCGTCGCAGCCAGGCCGGCATTATGTCTATTACATGGTATATGACAATACCACCTCAGGAGGGAGTGCTGGCGGATATTCCGGAAATGTACTGACGTTTGATGTCGCAATTCCAAGGTATTGGGAAAAGATCGTCTTGGACAACCACAGGGTATTCAGTGCACCAGAAACTTACGCGGAATCAGAGGGGTACAACTTTTCACTCTTTGGAATATCCATCGGCAAACATTATGACACCTCGGTAGAGAAAGACATGCTCACGATGTCACTCGAGGATGCCTCTACGTACTGCGATTTTTTTGGTCGGACACCACGTCTAGTTCATTTACAACAATTACTCGAAGGAGACTTGAACTTAGTGGAGAAAGCCGGTTGGCCTACCGACAAGCCTTACTTGTATTTAAAGGTTCCCGAGTTTACTTACCATGCGTTGGATATGAAAACAGGTCTAAAAACGGATGAAGTGAATGAAGTCTACTCTTCATGCGCCCAAACCGTTCTGTTTGAGTATGTAGGCTCAACGGAGGCCGTCGCCGATGGTAAAGATCAAGTGGTTTTGACTTTTAATGTGAAGGAAACCTATCCCTTTGGACAAACTAGAACCGCTAAGGGAGTACCTTTAAGCGCCAGTGTAAGAAATGGCAATGCGCAATTTTATGGCGGAGAACTGGGCAAAACCAAGTATTCAAACCACAAAGGGGAGCTCTCTTTCTATTTCACCAGTCAGATGGCGGGTGAGAGTACCATTTCCTTTGTGAATCACAATCTAGGCGGCAGGCCGAAAGATGTTGTGATCCGTTTCTCTGCCCCCTAATAAATAGGACCGTTTCGTTCGTGTAATGAGGCATCAAAAAGGAGGAAGTTACACACCACATAATCAATAAACAATGTTCGTTAGCTAGACAACCAATATTCACTTTACAAGGAATGATTCATGAAAACTCAATTCAATATGTCTTTATCGACGATCAGTGCCATGGGGGCACTGTTGTCACTGTTTATCGTACCCAGTGCGATGGCCAACATTGCCGCCACGTATCTACAGTGGTCAGCGACCATTCCAACGGCCTCTGTCGATAGCAGCTTCGAGATCAAAAGTGCCGAAAGTTACCCCTCACTGACCAGCGGTTCTTTGATGCTCAAATCATTGGGCAACGGCGACTATGAACTTGAAGGCTCGTCGGAGCTAGCTTTTAACGTGGTAAACAAAACCAACCAAGACGTCTCCGCCAGTTTTGATATCAAGCTGGCATTTATGGAGCCGATCTTAGCTGGTGTGAGGTTGAGCTCTGGACCCGAAATGAAGTTGGTACGTGTTTCCGATGGTGCAGAAATTACCTCAAACCCCGTGGCTCACACCAGTGATTTGGTCCGAATGAAGATTGAGCCAGGGGCAAACAATACGTTTAGTGCTTCATCAGGCGAGCTGTTCAGCGTTCGCACCTATGTTGAAGTCAGTAACATAGTGTAACCAATGAAAGCCGTCATTTTTTCGTTTACCGCTGCTTTGAGTACCAATGCTTTGGCTGCACCAACTGTGGTGCAGTTCTCCCCCTACGTCAATGTGTTTAAAACCACAAGTAGCAGTGAGTTATCGCTTATTATTCGTCATCAAGATGTGCATTTAGATTACGATTTTCAGAATGAGACCTTAACGTCGCTCTCTACATTAATGACCATTAAGGCCCCACTGGCATCAAGCTACGACCAATATACGTTGGAGCTGTCCGTGTCGGATAATCACTGTTACCAGCAAGCGTTGAAACAAACGATAAATGTGACGGCGTCACTTGATGGCGTACCTATTGCCTTAGGTACGTCATCAAGGTTTTCCTTTAACACGACCAACAACCAAGAGAAATGGCGCCCACATCAACTAAAAATAGCGTTTCCTAAATTGCCAAGAAGCGATGTTGAATGGGAATGCCGAGGATTTATTGGATTTACAGCGGAGTTAGTTGTATGAAACCCCATGCGTTGGCTGGAATTTCCTGTTGTTTATCCCTAATGGGGAGCCCCTATTGTGTCGCTGCTAACGATTATCCCTCTGGCTTTAGTGAATTTTTTATCGAGCGGGAAAAGAAAGTTGCTGTCTCATTGGGAGATATTCGTCAAGCTCAAACCATCTCAGCGCTGGCAAGCTACGAGCAAGTCAGAGTCAAAAAGGATGACCTAGGTTATCGAGCACTTCGACAGTTCCTCACACGTTATGATGTGAAAAGCCGTATTGTGGAAGATATCTTAACCGACTTAACTCAAGGAGTCGGGATTGATTCCGAGTGTAAGGGGCGCCTTGCGACTTGTCCCTTAGAAGTGGGAATGCAAGCCAAATACGTCTTTGACTATGACCGCTCTGTACTGCGAATTATTCTACCTATCGGCGCGTTGGATCGCTCTATCTCTGAGCACGACTTTGCCTCACCTTTTAATGAACACTATGGGCTCATTCACTGGATGAATCTTTACGCCAGTAGTGATTTCAAAGATCACCAGTATGCGACGATCTCTAACTCCTTGATCGCAGGTTTACCTTTAGGTTACCTGAACATCGACACGCAATACAGTGAGCAATACAATTTCGAACTCTATCAAGCGCTGTATACGGCAGAACTGCATGGAAACCACCGACTTCAGGTTGGGAAAAACCGTTACAGCGTCAATTTTAACGCGACTGACTATTTAAGTAACCACGCCGAGTTAAGTGGGCTTTCAGCCTATCTGGCGTCTAGCCGAAATTTGTACAAAAACAGTGTCAGTGACTACCAACGCATCGACTTTTTTGCCCCGCAAGCTGGACAACTTGAAGTTTACCGTGGCGAACAATTGCTGTTTAACAAGATCGTCAATCAAGGGGCCCAGCACATCAGTTACGCCGAACTCCCCAAAGGGACCTATCAACTGACGCTCACCCTGAATGTCTCTGGCAATGAGATCTTAAAAGAAACTCGACAAGTGGTGAATAACTCAACCTATTTTATAAACCCTGGGGAGTGGGATTATGCCGTTGGGGTCGGGCGCTGGGACGAAGATAAAGATCGGTCGAACCGCAACTATTATCGGACTCTCATGACCTACCGGTGGAACGATAACTGGTTTTTCAGTTCTGGTCTAACCGGCACATCGGAAGAGCAATACTATCAATTAGGCGCTCAATATTATTGGGGAGATCAGCACTCGTTCGACTATGCGTTAGGTGCGTTTTCAAAAGGGGGCCACTTTCAATATGGTCGCTTTTCTCTTGCGCCGCTGTTTATTGACTATCAGCAGTTAAAATTGCCATCCGATGCAAGTGAATTGAGTCAGACCTTATACGGCTCCGACTCGTACCGTGACATTGGGCTTGGCGTATCTGGCGTCTTTTTAGAGGGACATGGTTATCTACGAGTCGGTTTGTATGAAAATACGGGTGACAGTAACGTCGATACGCAACAACAGTTAATCTATGGCGGTTGGTCACGGCCTGCATTCGGCGGAGTATTTGACATTTCCGCGCAATATTCAAGACAGTCCGGCTTTGATGGTGACTATTCCGTGATGCTCTCTTGGTCCATGCCTTTAGGGGAAGACTATTCAGCCTCGTCTACTTTACAGGTTAACCAAGATGGGGATGTTCAAAACCAAAACCAGCTTCGAGTCACTCAAAGTGGTGATAATTGGTCTAGTTATGGTGCATTAGGTGTTACCACGAATGGCACAGATAGCATAAGCAGTGATCTGACCGCCTCCGCATCAGGGAAAACCCAATGGGCAAAAGGAAGCAGCTATCTGTACCTCAATGATCAAGGCGATAAAACGCTCTCATTCGGTGTGTCAGGAACCCAAGCGTTCGGTCAACAAGGAGTGATGTTTTCGCCCGAGCGAGGTCAAGCTTTTATGCAGGTTGATAAAAAGATTGCCCAGACGGAAGCTGATACGAAATCGGATTCCATGCCCCTTAAGTCTTACATCAGCTACTCTGAACGCCTAGCCAAGCGATTTTCGTTAGTCGAACAACGGGTGGTCCCCTTAACCGATTACCAGACACTCCAGCTGAAAGTGGACGAGTCCGGCTTCCCCGTTGTGTTGGATAACAATGAATTTGAGGCATTCGTTTATCCAGGTTCGGTGCTTTACTTTTCTCCCACCGTCACCTATTTGGAAAGCTCATTGCTCATTCTTGATAACTTAGAAGGCCACGCAATCTTGGATGCCCAATGTCAAGGCAGCGGCTGCATCAATATTGAGCCCGTCGCCGGTGATGGTGTATTTCGGGTCAGCCATCTAAAAGGGCGGCCATTTAATGTGGTCTCTAAACAAGGGCTCTGCGTCTTTGACAAAGCGCCAAACGAACATGCCGCAAAAGGGTATTGCTTACCGGGGTTAGAGTGGTTGAGCGATAAGGAAAACCTCAACGAACAGCGCACGTTGGATAACTTAACGCTCCTAAATAACCGCATCGATGAATGGTTATTCGTCGGTAAGTTCTCTCAGCAACGCGGTCTGGCACTGCTCAAGCAGCTAAAGCACCAACCCGATGTGTTTGAATATAAGACGGTCGGAGAATCACTCTATTTATACGTCAAAAACCCTCAACAACTTAGTCAAGCTCAAAAAGAGACCTTGGCAGAGTATCCCCTCTTTGTTCTGGACAAAGACTATTCCTTGGATCTGAGCGTGTTGAACTCAGTGTTACCTTATAACCATAAAGTGAAGAACGATGAAGATAGTTAAGTATCTATGCGTGATGTTCTGCATCACATTAGGTTCGCAGGCACTCGCAATGCAAATCAACTCGATGTTTTTAGTTGCTGAAAAAGATGGCAGCGGGGTTTATACCATCAAAAATACCAGTAAATATCGAATCTTCGTCAATACGTCGATTTCCGCGATTAACATCATTGATGGCGAAATCGACTATACCGTGTACAACCGAAACAACCTCAGTGACTGGAGCATCAACCTAAGACCTGCGCGAGCGATCATTGAGCCCGGATTTGAAAAAGATTTTCGTGTCACTCGCCAGTGTCAAGCACCTTGCCAATCAACCCAAGATGAAGTGTTTAAAATCTCTTTTACGCCGGCGCCTTATTTTGAAGAAGATGAGCAACCGGAAAAAAATATTCAGATGGTGATCGGATTTGGCTCTATTTACCTTATCCCAGGCAAACCGGATGGGATCAATTTTAGCGCTAAATACGACGGGGAACACCTTGAGATGAGCAACCACCAAAGCACCTTCGTCAATGTGACCGCCTCTGCATGCGAAACCGAAGATCTCAAGCCAGAGTGCTCGCAAAAGTTCCAAGTGCTTGCGGGACGGACCATTAGCGTCAGTCTTGCCAAGTTTCTCGTCAATAGAAAGCTGGATGTCACGGTCACTACTGTCAACGGCAAACATACTAGCAACTATTCACTTTCTCCAGGGGAGAGGATTCAATGAGCAAGTTCGCCGGATTGTTGCTCACGCTACTTGTGAGCTTGCCAAGCGCCGCACAAGTGCAAGTTAAAGGGCGTCTTCAAGGGGACCAATTCCAATGGTTCAGCGCTATAGAGGTCCCTCAACACGGTGGCAGTTTGAAACCCGGCCATGGCAATCTTGCTCCAGCGATCAGCTCCACGAAAAAATGGAAACCCGGATCGATAACTCAAGCCCCGAACACCTTACAACTGAGTAGTACAAACCATAGCGTCATAATTCCGATATCCGTTATCGGGATTGAATACCAAGTCGCCACTCAAGCCCCGAACCAACAGGGCCAAGTCACTAATTCGTGCACTAACGATTGGTTTGATGGACAAATGATCCGGCTATGGGGGAAAAATTGCCAAGCTTCGACCGTGTTCAGCATGAGCCAAAACATCAATCCATTTTCGTCAGTTCGCCCCCTATTTACGCTCGATACGGAAGGGATCAAAAACGCTTTAGCAAACAAACCCAGCGGTGAATATAAAGGGCTACTAACCTACCACTACAATTATTGGTGGCTGAACCGCTCAGATGTTTGGACTTCGACCAATGATGCTCAAAACGTTATGTTTGTCATTGATCATCAGGCGCCAGAGGTCACCAAAGTCACCGTATCCAACCACGACCAGCTGCAAACGCATTACGACAGACTGAATGACACCATCAACCTGTCCGGAGAGACGCATTATCAAGTTGTGGCAGAAGGGCAGCTCTTAACCAACTTACAGATCACTCTGCAGGGGCGAGCTCACCAATATCAACTCAAGGGACCAAATAGTGCCGCCATTCCTTACTCCATCGCTTGTCCTGAGTGCGAGATAACTGAACTGGTGGGCAATGGTCAACTGCTTCAAGCTCAAACACGCATCTCAGGCCATCAAGAGGCCACTCAAATCCCGTTCACCATACGCGTCTACTTTGACAACACTGACATAAAAAAATTAGAAAGAGGGCGATACAGCGATGTCTTTTCGTTGTTAGTTTCTCCGGAGCTTTGATATGAAGAACCTCGTCATGACAGCGATTCTACTCGCTTTGATTTTTTCTCATTCGCTGGCATGGTCAGCGGAAGAGACGAAAACGAAATTTGGCGCGGGCATCATATTGGATGAAAGCGACAACCATTATCTCGACACACTGGCTCTTGTCGCCTTCGAGTTTCCCGTGTACAACGAAACCGTGTCGGTTGGGTTTGGATACAGTCATATCCAGACCAAACAAGAACGCTCTGGAGGGCTTGAAGCGTATGCTAGGGCACACTACGCCATGACGCCCTCTTCTGAAATCTTTGCCGATCTCGGAGTAAGGAAAAGCGTTAAACATGGTTTTCTGGGAGCAGGACTGAACTACCAAGTGTCGAACTCTTGGACTATCGAGGTGGGGTACCGTTATTTTAATGAACCACTCCGCCTAGAGAGTCACGACCGTTACGCCATGTATGGCGCCTTAAGTTACCGCTTCGGTCGTTCACATAGAAACGAGAGCCCCCCCTCTCCATCTCTTCCTATTCTTCCTATTCTTCCGGACATTGTTGAAAACATTAGAAACGTGAACACTTGTCAGAACCAAGCCCCTTGCACTAAAACGTTACAGCACGACAAACAACGAGCTCAAGACTCGGTCTACATAATACAGCCGGGAGATTGGCTGTTGCGTATTGCAAGTGAACAATGCTCTACGTTGCCGAAAATCCTCTCCAACAACCCTTGGTTAAAAACACGTGAGGCTTACGTCATCTACCCTGGGGAAAAGCTGATCATCACCTTTACGTCACAAGCCTGTCTGGAGCAATGAGACACCCGCTAGCACACGACACGCTCTTTACCTGGGAGAGTACTTTATACACTCATATTGCGGAGCAAAATACGATTTATCAAAAGAAGCTGTGGGGGAGTAGTTATCTCTCTCCTTTCATTAATTACCCTTTAATTATTTCTTTTTTTCTCTCTTTAATCTTAATTTTATCGATGAAGATGCGAAGAAGAAGTACCACTTACACTTTAAAAGCATGGAAACATGGAAATAGTAAAGGAGAAACAAAATGGGGAAAAAACGTTCTGAGATCAACTCACCCAATGATCCTACTTGTCAAGGCATCGAATTCAACCTATCGGCGAAGATGAAAGTGTCAAAAGAGTGGGAATTCTTCGATTTCTTATTTCAATAAGCCTTAACTTCTTTGGATTTGGAGTCGTCTATGACACTTCCCCCCGCAGAACGTGAGCTATCTCATCAACAGGCTTTAGAAAACCTTAAGCAGTGGTTGGCTAAACAAAACATCCAAGCCTCACTTCGCACGTCAGACGATAAACAAGTCGCGCACGTCCAGTTTACAACGTCAGCAGGCCGTCCTTTGGCCCTCGGCTCTGGGAAAGGGTCGGGGGCCATTGTCGGCGCCTATTTTGAAGCCTTGGAACACATGATGTTGGAGCACCATTACCGCTCATCTCATACTGAGCTGCTGCCTTTAACAACTTGGCGAGATTCGAAGCAGTGCCATCAACACTGCCTATTTAGCCAAGCGCTGCAAGAATATCAAGATGAGTTAGTGACCTTTCATGGTTATCGCTCTCTCTATTCTCAACAGCGTTACCTCATACCTGAAGTGCTCATTAATCCTTTTCATGTTCAACCGTTACTTCGCCAAGAAGCGTTCTTTTTCCTCCAACGGTATACGTCAAACAGTGGCTGGGCCTCGGGCTCAACGTTTGAAGAAGCGGTGTTACATGGCGCAAATGAACAGATAGAGCGCCACTATCTGAGTGAGATGTACAAACAATACATCGGCTTTAAGGAGTACACAGGGGAGTTCCTATCCGTCGTGCCTCCCACCGATCTCGTGCAAAAATACCGCCCCTACTTTGATGAGATTGAAAAACTCAACGTGGTATTGTGCAAAACGCAATTTGGCTCCTATTTTTGTGCGTGCATTCTCCCGTCCGCAGTTAGCCCAATGGCCTCACGAGCATCGGGGGTGTCGTATTCTCAGTATCATGCGATAGAGCGTGCCATGTCTGAGCTGGCCCAGTGCCTAGAGAACTACGATGGCCAAGCACTTAAACAGGATATTAATGCCGCAGATTTCCTCAACTCGTATGAAAAACTGTCACCCTTAACCGTGCTGTCTGAGCTAGACCGACTGCCCTGCCTTGATCTTTCTCAGTTACCCCCCGACAACGCCCCCTTTAATCACCATTACGAGGCCTTGAACCACGGCATTCAAACTCAGGGTTACGACCTCCTGGTGCACACCGCGTTTCATCAAGATGATATCTGGCTGACCTCGACCTACATCCCCGGCCTTGAGCGATTTAATATTATTGATAAGGGGATCTGGGTCGTGCCGTTAGGAACGAAATGATGCCCACCCCTCTTAAGTACTTAGGGCTTTTTCTGGTACTGTTACTGCTCAAAGTGAACTTGGCTATCCCCTCTTATTTGATTGGTCAGGTCATCAATCACGCATCTCAATCCACCTCATTTGATGGGGCAGAACCTTTACTTATGTATTTACTGCTTTCCACGTTAGCAGTCATCAGCCTCTCGCCTTTTTTTACCTATTTTTTCGAGCAAGCGGTACAGGTGAATGTGGAGCTCAAATCAAAAGCCCTATTCCATCAGCTTCTTGCTAAGCCTTTCAACCAACTCAAACAATTAGAGATAGGTGCCCTCGCCAGCAAGTTTGAACGCGGAATTGGTTCTTATGAGCAGTTTATCAACCTAAGCGTCTCACGCGGTTTGCCCTTAGCCATTGAGTCGTTGGTCTTCGCCGGTGCTTTGATCCTATTCACTGGATGGCGCACGCTTTTCGTTGTGCTTTTGATTCTCTGTGCGTCGACGTTGCTCAATACTGCCATTATTCAACGAAGGCGCCCTCAAATAGCCGCAGTTAACCAGGCTGAAGATGAAATATTGGATCAAACTGTCGCCGTATTTTCGGGCATTCGCACCATCCAAGCGAATCAAGTTGAACGATTTTTTGAACATCGCTTGGCGCCCTTTTTTACACGCTACCGACAAGCGACCGTTTCCCTTGCCGTCAGTCGTAGCCTGTTTGATGGCGTCTCAGTCGCTACCCTGAGTCTCATCTCGCTGGCGATCATGACGCTGTTTGTGCTCTATCTCATCCCAGCCGAGCAAGCGGATGCCGGTGAACTGGTCACTGCGTTGTTACTGTCTGCCAGTATGACTCGAGCCTTCTCTGGTTTATTGGACGTCTATCGGTTGGTCGATCAAAGCCGAGAAGATTTTTCCGCCCTTAAGTACATCCTTGAGAATCACACAACACAGTCGCAACCGAGCCCTCGGCTCGCGCAAATATTGTCTGCACTGGAACACCCTACCGATCGCACCATTGCCGTCGTCGGTCAAAGCGGTTTGGGAAAAACGGTGCTACTGGACAGTCTCTCGGGATTGCTGACTCCCGATCGGGTTACCTCTTTCTCAACGGGGTACCTTGAGCAGACTAATTTTATTTTCTCGGGTTCCGTTTATGACAACCTGACCCTTGGGAAAGCAATCGAACGGGATTGGTTAGAGCGCCAACTCGATAGCGTTGGACTTGCCTCTCGCCTGAGCCTTGAGACAAAGTTACAGGGGAATGGCGAGAATTTAAGTGGTGGTGAGAAGCGACGGCTATGTTTTCTCAGAGCCTATATTCACAACCCTGATTTACTTCTGTTGGATGAGCCGACCGCAGGTTTAGACAAGGCGAGCGCAAACGCGTTGTGGGCGATGATCTTTCGCTGCTTACCGCCACACACAAAAATGGTCGCCGTCACCCACGATGAGAGCCACCTTGAGCATTTTGATGTGGTGATTCGGTTAGATTGATATACGCATCCGGTGAAATAAAGCGAATAATGACCTTTAAAAGTGGGGGTTACGCTGCTGCCAACTCGAACGCATATGCTCAGCTGTAAACTGGGTTTGGTGATGAAACGAGAAACCCAGCTGAGGATGACTGAGCGCCAACGCTACCGCACTTAGCGAGCACATCTCAATATCAAGCACCTCATAACAAAGCGACAGCATGGTCTCTAAAATCATCGACGGGCCTGTGAGAAAAAGCGTTACATGATTCTCCGTTTTTAGGTGATCTCTTCTGTAATCATTGAATCGCAGCCAATACTCATCGTTTGTCTGTCCTTGCGATAGTCGCTCACCAAACACAATGCCATTCTGCTCTATAAAGGTATATCGTTTCATCATGGTGCGTAAAACGATTCTCACCGCTTTCGAGTGCTTATGTGCGATAAGCACATTGTTGTTAAACTCCCCACCTGCATGCTTTGCTGCCGATAAACATAAGCCATGCGCATAAACGCTAGGTAAAGAGAAATCAGGCAATATTTGCTCAGACTTTAATCCCTCTATGTCAGTCAACAAGCTCTGTAAGAACTGCGGCTGATCTGAGAAAAAGGTACGCATCACGTCATCTAAAAGCGCAAGGCCTTGACGAGGCCTTCCCCATTTCAGGAGCTGCTTTTTCCTTAGTAAGTCCAAGATGATTTCAGATTTCACTACCTGTGACATATTTCGCTTAACCAAATGGGGATAGTGCTGATTGGTACGTTTGAAACAATGTTCAAAGCAAGGCAGTGTATCAAAGTCTACGTACATGCCTCCTTGGTGATACAAAATCAGTAGCCTGACAATATCACTTGCGGCAGCCAAATTGTGCCTTAGAATCAGTTCATATTGATAATACTGCTCAAAGCTGCGCGCATTCATGTTAAAGACACCACTGAGTGCAGCAATGTCGACCAGTTTCGTATGTTGAGCGATGAATTGATAACGTTTTTTAATCGAAGCCAACTGAACTTCTAGCTCCAAAGCCAAACCGGGCTCATAGCGCCGTACATAACGAATAAAAAAGTCATCAAAATTGGACTCGCCACTTTCAAGAAACCTTTTCAGGCAGTGGTTTTGTTGCGTGATCCATTGTTGGCTATCGAAATGGCCTCCGAACAACTGCTCAAAGGTTGGCTTTATTTCACCGGCTAACAAGTAACGACTATCATAATAGATCGATGTCTTTCCACTGCAAACTCGTTGCCAAACCTCATAATATTCTAACTGGCGATAACCTAGGCATCCTATCCAGACAAAGAAAACGTCGACGACTTTTTCTTTCGCTGTCACCAAAGACGTTGGCTGCCAGAACATCTTTAGATGAAAAGCGAGAGCTAAAGCCTCTTCATCTTGCTCTAAAATCATATCTAACAACTGAATATACTGCGCTAAAGAATTGAGGGTTAACACACCATGATTTTCAAGCAATTGCGATAACCGAGAACAGACCGCGGCTTTATCTCGAAGTGCCGAGGATTCAATGAGCCCCATGAGCTCCTCTCGAGCAAGTACGCTATCGAGAGCAGGACCAAGTATCATACATTTCACGAAATATTAGTGAGTTTGGTTGAATATCAGAATACGTAAGGCTCAATAGCCTTGTCCCTTTATAAGATTTTTTCACATTCTTCGCGTAAAACTTTTCTATTTTTGCTAAAAAAGAATGACTGAATTTGTTTTTTGCTAACACCTCAAAAGGTTCATATTTAACAAGTAATCGCTTGTTATCGTACTCCCAATATCCCTTTGCTTGGAAACTAAATTGGGCATTTTGATCTTCTCTCGGCAAATAATAAGTAAACTCACCGATGGAAGACATTGTCCCATCTGATTGAAATTGAAAGTACTCATCCAATACTTTGTCGCCAATAAATAGATTGGTATAACGACAATGCCAAGCGCCTGGTAAAATTTGACTAAGACGACTCGTCGTGACGTTCATTAATGCATATGTGTTAGACGCATCGACCTGAGTAGAGAAAATGACCAATAGCGACAAAAGTGCCAACTTGCTCATCATATGAGTCCCCTATTTATTATTCTATCAAATGCAGCTTGACGGGAAAGCAATGATTCTGCACAGACTCTTCCTGTGCAGAATCATTAAGGTTTAACCCCTGGAGTTACACCCACCGCTCCAATCTTTGTCTTTAGGTTTATTGCCTTTACCCGTCATTGCTTCGTGGAGTTTTTTCGGTTTCGATTTACATCCATCGTATCCTTTACCACCAACGACCATTTCAAGCTCAGCATCTGTCAGAGATGGAACTTGCTGACATATTACTCTCTTCATTTGAGACTCCCTTAATCGACTCTCTATTAACTAATGCTATATAGTTAATAATTAACAAAAAATCTGGAACAGGCAGGGAGAGATTAAGCCAAACAAAAGACAAGAAAAATTAATTAATAATTAATAAAAACCTAACGTAAAAGAACGATATAAAAATAAATATAATTTATAAAAAAGAATAAGTCTTAAAAATATAATAACACCCACTAGTCAACGATTCGCTCATGGTATTAATCAGGGCATATTATGATCTTTAGGAAAGCCGTACTTTTAGCGAAAGAAAACAAGTTAACAGGTCGAGTGATTCTAACTCAGCCCAACTCCATGTACGCAATCAGCCTTGTGATTTCCTCTCTATTGCTGATCGCAATCCTCTATTTATCGCAATTTCAATATGCACGAAAGGAAACGGTTCGAGGTTATTTACTTCCTAAGAGCGGCGTCATCAAAGTGTATGTGGATCGGGCGGGCATTCTTGCTGAATTGTTTGTGTCAGAAGAGGGACCAATTCATCAAGGGGAGCCGCTTGCCAAAATACGTAATCGTCGAGATTTAGCAGATGGTACCGAACTTTCCTCTGCTTTAAGTAACGAAATAAAGATACAGATACAGGCCCTCAAAAAAGAGATGACTCTTGCCCATGCCGTTTTTGATGCTGATGAAAAACGTATAAGACAGCAACTGTATACACTCAATAAAAGTAAGCAAGCCATAATCAAAACCAGGCAAACAAACCAAAGAAGGCTCAAATTAAGAGAAGAGATCTACGTAAAAAATCGCGCATTACACCAAGAAGGCTTTCTCTCTTCAACTCAGTTATCCCTTATTGAGGAAGCGTATTTACAAACCTTGGAAGATTCAGAATTCCTCGAACGAGAAATAACCAACATAGATATAGAGATCAATAACCTAGAGCTAGAGAAGTTGATAATTCCTCAACAAAGAGAACTCAAAGTAACAACGACTCATCGGCAACTTTCCGAGCTAAAATCACAATTAGCAACACAAGACAATCAACTGGAATACATCAAAGTTGCCCCAAGTTCTGGTTTTGTCACCGCCATTCAATCAACATCAGGGGAGCACGTCACTCCGAACAGCCCTCTCTTGAGTATCGTTCCTGAAAATACTTCCTTAGAAGCTCAATTGCTGCTCCCAACTCGCTCTGCGGGCTTCATACAACTCAATGATGAAGTCCACCTTCGTTTTGATGCTTTCCCATACCAAAAATTTGGCTTCACAAAAGGGGAAGTGATAAATATTGATCAATCTCTTATTCTACCCGGCGAAAAAACCTTACCCATAGAGGTGAATGAAGCGGTTTACCGAGTCAGAGTTCGACTCAATAGCCAAGCTGTCATGGCCTATGGCAAAGCGTTTCCTCTTAAAGTGGGAATGTTGGCAGAAGCAGACATCATTTTAGAAAAACGTACTCTCTTGCAATGGCTACTTGACCCCATCTATGCCATAAGGGGGCAACTAAAATCATGATCCCTCCTCAGAATAAGTCAATCAGCCCTCTCGACCTGCTTTCATATTCGTTTGGCAAGCGCGTCCCTCTCATCATGCAGTCAGAAGTCGCCGAATGTGGGCTCGCATCACTGGCCATGATTGCGTGTTACCACGGCCACAAAATCAATATCGCGGCAATAAGACAGCACATAACCCTCAGTTCAAAAGGGATGAACTTAAAACAGATCATGCAACTCGCCAGCAGATTCAATCTAACCTCCCGTGCTATCCAATGCGATCTCGAAGAGGTCACTCATTTAACGCTTCCTTGCCTCATTCACTGGAACTTGGATCATTTTGTCGTTCTCACCCACGTTAACAAACAATCACTCACCATTAATGACCCAGCGTTGGGCAGGCGCACCCTCTCTTGGCAAGAGTTTAGTGATAGCTATACAGGCATTGCATTGGAGCTGACTCCCAACAGTGATTTTAAACCGCAAGACCAGCGCATTGTGATGAAAATATCTCAACTTTGGGAGAAAATTTCAGGGCTTAAACGTTCACTTGCCGCTCTTTTTGGCGTATCTCTCGTTATACAATTTACCGCGCTCACCTCACCTTACTATATTCAGTGGGTCGTGGATCACGTTTTACTTAGTTATGATGAGGCACTACTTTTTGTTCTCGCGATTGGCTTCGCTATTCTTACGGTAATTCAAACCATAGTGAACGCATTTCGCTCGTGGCTTCTCATTCGCTTGAGCAGCGCAATGAACATTCAAATGGGGGCAAACCTATTTCACCACCTTATTCGCTTACCCATGGCATATTTTGAAAAGCGCCATATTGGTGACATAGTCTCCCGCTTTGGGTCTATGAATGCCATCCGAGACTTACTGACAACCGATGTGATTGAAGCCTTGATTGATGGATTAATGGCGTTCGTTGTACTTTTGGTGATGTACTTATATAGCCCTTTGCTCGCCAATTTATCCCTAAGCGTCGTCTTCGTGTCATTTGTTTCACAACTGATTTTTTATTACCCAAATAGGCAAATTACTGAAGAGTCTATCGTTGCTGAAGCCAAAGAAGACTCTAGCTTTTTGGAAACCATTCGGGCCATTCAAGTTATAAAGCTCTTTAATAATGAGTCCATGAGACAAAATACTTGGCTCAATCGATATGCAGACGTCATCAATACTGACATTAAAATTGGAAAACTCTCCATAGCAGAGGAAGCCTTGCAAGATCTCTTGTTCGGCTTAGAAACGGTATTGATTGTTTATTTAGGAGCCCTCACTGTCATGGAAGGCGAGCTAACCGTCGGTATGCTCTTAGCTTTCATCGCTTACAAACGACAATTCACCACTAACGTTCTTAGTTTTATCGATAAGATGTTTGCGTTTAAGTTACTCAGCCTCTATTTAGAACGCTTATCTGACATCACCCTTGAGCCTCAAGAGACTTCTCTCGAACACGATAAACTTCCCGCGCCGATTCGCGGCCATATCAGTGTGGAGAGATTAAGCTTTCGCTATTGTGAAAATTCCCCCTGGATTCTCAAAGATATCTCTTTTGAGATTCAACCTGGTGAATGCATTGCGATTACCGGGGCTTCTGGATGTGGGAAAACCACTTTAAGCAAATTGATCCTTGGTTTGTTGAAACCAACACACGGCAAGGTCTGTATCGATGGTCACGACATCAGTCGCCTCTCTATCCATGAATACCGGTCACTATTTGGGTGTGTTATGCAAGAAGACACGTTGCTTTCAGGAACATTGTTGGAAAACATCACCATGTTCGATCCGCATTACAACGAAGAACGACTACAGCAATGCTGCCAACAAGCCCAAATTTTGGATGATATTTTCGCCTTACCAATGGGATTTTATTCCTTAGTAGGGGACATGGGTAACCATTTCTCTGGTGGTCAGTTACAACGTCTTTTTCTCGCAAGAGCCTTATATAAATCCCCGAAAATCCTCTGTCTAGATGAAGCCAGTAGTCATTTGGATATATACAATGAAAACGCCATTAATCAGTATATTAGGCAGCTAAACATGACGAGAGTGATTATTGCACATCGACAAGAAACGATACTCGCCGCAGATCGTGCCATTTATTTAGAAAAACCAAGTTCATAAGAAAGAGAGCAACCCTTTGAAGTTCTATGTCAATGAACAGACGTTGCAAAAAACAAGATTTACAACATAAATTTTCACGATTAAAATAATTTCATGAATCATGAAAAAAATAAAATTCGTGAAATTAATGATAACTTGCTAGAAAAATCAATCGCGCAACTGCCTACAGAGTTACAAGCCGAATTCACTATTCATCACTCTGACAATGAGCCGTATGATGCTGTTATCGAGTTGACTCTGGGGGAGCTCCGCGTCCCTTTTTACGCGGAATGCAAGACCATCCATCGTAAAGAAAGCCTACGTTATTTTCTTACCCATGATGACTCCACGCAACGTTTGTTGATATTTAATGCTCTCAGCCCATTTTTGCGAGACTACTGTCATAAGCACCACATCAACTACATCGATAGCGCAGGTAACGCCCGCGTTGTAGGCGCGGGGGTTTACATCCTCATTCAAGGCAAGTTCAACTAAAAATCACTGACAAAAATGGTAAAGAGCTCGGTTTTCTCGGTTATAAAGAAAATGATGATCGTTACATCACTTTGACACCAGAAGGCAGTGAAGACGTCATTGCGTTCAATGTTGAAGAAGCAGGAGACACTGACTTATACAGCTTTGATAGCGGCGATGGCCAAACACTTTATATGGACATGAAGCTCAAAAACCGCCGAATTTTTGGCAACACGACGAAGCACGGCAGCCTAGGTTGGAAAATTCAAAATCATGGTTCTCGAAAATATGACCGTCTTTGGGCGGGCACGCCATACGTAATTGGGGTAGGCAGTGCACTTAAAAAACATGCGGTTCGTTTAGGTGGCAAAGACGGTGGTGCCCGTTTAATTGGCGCTGCTGACGGCGGCTATCAAGTCACGGCAGTAGCCGTGTAATACGACTATGTCCTCCAAAAAAAGCGCGCCTAATGGCGCGCTTTTTTCGTCTTTAAACATTTTCTTCATGTGAGTTGGTAGCACGAGGGAAACTTTGCCCTATGGGATTGAAATGGGAAATCGATAGCATGCTTATCGAAGACTGCTAAGACCAATATGAGACCTGTGATGGGACTGATTAAGAAGAAAAGTGCCCCTATTTCTCCGCAATATTTAGAAGCGATTGTTAGAGGGTTAAGCCACGTTGCAAATTGTGCCAGTGATTTAAGTTTGACTCACTACAGAGGGCTAATACAACAGTTCTTTGACTACGATGAAGAAGCTGAAGCCTTTATCCCCAAAAAAGTAGACCTGCAGCTTGATGATGACCACATCATAACGATGCCGTTAATTGCGGTTACTGATGCCAAAGGTTTGTATTTAGATGAGTTGGATGTTGAATTTGCAGTAAAAGTGACAGGTGTGGCAGATGCCCCTGACTTAAACGCTGCTACCGAGATTCTGGAAAAAAGTCACCCTAAATTTATTGTCGATTTAGCACCTGGTAGCGCTAGTTCTCAAAAGCTAGGTAAAGACATTATCACGTTCAAAGCGAAATTTAAGTCCAATGAGGCGCCTGAGTGTGTAATGAAAGTCATTGACAAATATAACAGTCAAATCAGCCCTCGACGAACTTCTCCACTCGAGCCAGAAAGTAGCCCGACCAAAAGTTCACAAGATTCGCAACAAAATGCATCAGATACTGCTATGCCTGAAAGGGCTACAACTCGGCCTGCTGGCCCCTATTACTAAATAAAAAAGGAAGTTTCTATGGCTTTAGTAAAAATGCAAAACCAATTCTCTGGTTTACCAATGGAATCGTTGATCGGTACCCCATTGAAAGCGGCGTGTGATTCACAAGTAATGTTGGCACGATCCACGGTAGATTTTATCCGTGAAGTCGGATTCGACGGTGATAAAACCCGTGTAGCCGATTTCTCGTACACACAAAATATGGTGACGGGTAAAGATGCCGTAGGCAATGACATTATTGAGCAGAATAATGTCTCGATGGAAGTTCCTGTTTTGGCGATCGTTAACGTTCCAAGCCTAATGGTAGATGAAGTCGATATTACTTTTGATATGGAGGTTAAATCCTCAGAGTCATCTTCAGAGAGAGAAGAGAAATCCGGTAAGTTCTCTGCCAAAACAAAGATTGGATGGGGGCCTGTTAGTGTTTCTGCCAGTGTCTCTGGTAGCGTGGCATCACATAAAGAAAATACGCGAAAAAGTGACAACTCTGCGAAATATCATGTCGCTGTCCATGCTTCTCAAGCAGGAACCCCTGAAGGCTTGTCGCGCGTGCTAGACATCATTGCTGAATCTGTCGCACCTAAGCAAATTCAAAATCAAAATGCATCTGAAAATACTGAACTTCAGACGGCTATGGATGAAGTGATTGAGCAGGGTCGTAAGACCGATCTCGCTCAAGCAAAAGCGCGTGCAAAACAGATGGCTGTAGAAGCACAACCCGATGACGATGAGGCAATCAAAGCCCTTCAAGAAGCAGAGAAAGAGCTGCAGGCTGCGCAAGCAAACTTAGAGAAAGCTAACATCGTGTTGCAGTTAGTGCGCCAAGGCCAAAAACTCGATGAAGCTAAAGCGAGCTTAGCATAAGGAGTAAGCGATGGTTCCTGGAAAGAGCGAGCCCGCTTTAGACATGTCCGAAGTGCGTCATATCGAGAGAATTGTCGTCGGTCGTTACAACCCTAATGGGAACGAAGATGATGCTCATATGCAAAGGCAGATTGATAAGCTCAATAAATGCCTTAATTCAACACCTAAAGGAATGCTGATAGCGAAGGACACTGGATTTAAAGTCTTCAAAATGGGCGAGAACACTGTTATCGCACAGCAAGTCGCTTATCATGTTGGCTTTAAGAGGAAACCACACTTTTTATAATAGGAGTCAGGGCTACGGCCCTGCTCTTTTTATACCTGAACAGGAAAGGTTTCCTCATTCTTTCCTGTTACCTCCCCCGATAAGCTCCGAAATACATTGACTATTAAGGAGCGACGATGTCTCAACTGACCAAAAAATGGATCTACTTCGGCTTAGCCGCACTGCTGATTGCGGGACCCATGATTTATTTCGTTCACACACCACAAAACCGCCTGAGCCAAATTCAAGACTCCGGCTTGCTTACTATCGCTACACGAATGAACGGGGTTGGGTGCTACTTTCAAAAAGATCAACCCGCCGGTTTAGATTGCGATTTGCTACAGTCTTACGCCGATAGCTTAGGGGTTAAGGTTAAAATCGAGAAAACCACGACCATTGACCATACTCTCGACCGCGTAAAAAACAGCGCAGCGGATATTGCCGCGTCCGATTTAACGCAAACAGACAATCGATCGCTGAATATCACGTTCAGCCAACCTCTGTTTTCGACGCGAGAAATACTGGTACAGCGAAAAAGTGATGGATTGACCACGCTCGAGCAGTTAGCAGGCAAGCGGTTAACGCTTCAAGAAGACAGTGCTTATTTTGACGAAATCATGCACGCAGCCTCTGCCGTTAACCTTGCGACTCGCTCCCCAAGTGACCCCGAGAACGCAGCCGCATTAACGCTTGTTCCTGCCGACCGCGTCATGTCAACACTGGAGCTGATTGACGCCGTGAGTACCGGTGACATTGATTTTACGGTGGCGGATGAGCACATCGTGAAAGGCCACAACGGCTATCGTGACAACCTCGATACATCCGTCATCTTTGGTGAAGCCCGTGACATTGCTTTTGCCGTCAAAAAAGATCGCGATACATCATTGATCCGTTCACTCAATCGCTGGCTTCAATCTGACGAGGCTCAACGCATCATCAACGCTCATATAAGCCGTATGCGGAATAACAACACAAGTGACCAACGAACGTTTATCCCTAGCTCTGGCGCACTCAGTCCATGGGATGGTTTATTCAAACGCCACGCAGCAGCGCCCTTTGAATGGCTATGGCTTGCGGCGCAATCCGCGACAGAGTCCAACTTTAAGCCTAACGCCGTGTCACGGGCTGGCGCTCAAGGACTCATGCAACTGATGCCAGAAACGGCCAAAGAAGTCGGAGTTACGGACAGTTTCAACCCCGACCAGAACATAAAGGGAGGCGCGGAGTACAACCGAAGACAGTACAAGCGCTGGAAACACCTTTCACAACACAATGCCTTAGCCTTTACGTTTGCCTCATACAATGCGGGGGCAGGGCATGTGCTGGATGCACAGCGGTTGGCAGCGGAGGATGGTGCAAACCCTAAGCAGTGGTTTACAACCAAAGGACAAAAAGGGGTGGAAGATTACATCGTCCTGCTGCAGAAAGCGGAGTATTACACCCGCCCAATGGTTCGACACGGGTATTGTCGAGGAACTGAAACTCGAGACTACGTGCGACGAATTTTCGCCAAACATGAAAAGTTCAAAGCAATGCAGCTTACCCCTTAGACCAATAGGGACAAACTTCATGCTGATAACAGGCTACATTCACCCACATCCTAGTAGCCTCTAATCAATACAAGGATCTTTTATGAAAAAACGTAACCTCTTCGCTCTCCATTTTAATTTTCAAGGCTATGTTTCTCGCCGCCAGTTCTGGCTTAACTTTACCTTACCGGTACTGTTTATCCAGTTTGTAGTGGGGGCGTTTCTGCAATACGACGGCTTTGATTTTACTGATGGACTTTGGCAAACCGCAGAATTGATCGCTGCGATTGTTAGCTTACCAGTTCAACTTATGGTGCTTTGGATCTCGATTGTCGTTTGCAGTAAACGACTTGCGAGTGCAGGGTTTCCAAGACGTACACTGATTGCTCTCATCCCTGTGATTGGCATGCTGTGGCTACTCGCAGAACTGCTATTTGCTCAGGACAAGCCTATTAAAGTGGGCAGCGAAGACACAGGGCAATCAAACAACAGTTTTCTGTTCCCCTCTTAAGCGCCACTATGCCCCCTGACCATATCGGCAGGGGGCGCACATCAAAAAGCAGGCACTCGCTCAAGCGCCTCGACGTTCAACGACACCACAAACCGATCCTTTGTGTATCTCACGCGAGTAAATAATTGAGTGTAATCAAATCCAGATGAGTTGTTGGTTTCCGATTGCACCTTCACTTTCAGCAGTCGGCTACAAATTTCATGAACAGAGTTTCTAACGCGCTGAACATCCGTATTAATCCAATGTGACACTTCTACGACCGAGAACTCATAACGGCTTTTTTCTTCTGCGTTACATGCCCCTCTAAACACATAGTGATGGAGAAACCAGATGTTGTGCACCATATCGCTGGTTGCCCACTCAAGCTCTTTATCGATCAGACATTGCCCCTTTTCCATACGAACCCCTACATAAGCAAAATCCTCATACTCCCGAAAAAATGCAATAAAAACACAGGGAAATGTTTCATTATGCATTCAGTCTTATATTTGAACGTACTCTCGCTGCAGGCTTAAACAAACATGGAAGAGAGTATGCAGAACAACAATAATGAGCGGGTGCTACGGACTGAAATTGAGCACGACAAACTTCCTTCATTGATGCAGGAACTCATAGAACTCATTGGCTATAACGATATGTACACACTTGTTTCTACTTATGGAGGGCAAGATATCTATATCCCAAAACACCCCACACGCAGTAAGCTACGGCGCCTTCTCTCCGAAGAATCCCTCAACAGTCTCAGCTATGCCTATGGTGGCACCTACCTTACTTTACCGACGTCTCGACAAATTGATCTACAAGGACGCAATCAACAAATCATCCAAGCACTAGAAAATGGCGAGCCCAGACCAGCGGTGGCGAGGCGGTTTGGTTTAGGGATACGCCAAGTGTCTAATATTAAGAAGCTCCAACAACCCATTCGAACCAGACCTTAACGACTGTGACCATCAAGCTTCAGAGCTGAGGGTTGATGGCTATCGCAACACCGGAAAATCATTGGTATTAGCTTAACGGCTCAACGACCGAAGTTGCCACTCTCTTTATTAAACATAATTTATCTAATACGTACTAAAAGGTATTAACTGTGTGTCTTAGGCACTCGCCATACACATAACTAGCTGATAGTATTAATAAATAAAAGCTTTAGGATAGACAATTGTTTTGTGAACTCACACCGAATGAAGGTACATTTTGGTTCTTTTTAGTACTTCTAGGATATGGTTTTATACGATTTTTACTTGTCGTAAAAACAGGAAAATGGCCGGGGGTTGGTGAAGATCACCCTACCTCACCGAAGGTGTTTAAAATCTGTGCACTGATTGCATCGCTGGTTTTTGGGTTTGTCATCATTATGCTGATAACACAAAAAATCCTCGGAACATGCGGATATTAAGGCTGCGTTCAAACCAATAGCCACCTAATCGCAGACGCCCAAAGAACGAATTGGGCAACAAGGTGGTTGAGAGCAATCCGGCGATGCACAAACGTGGTAAAGAGCAAGGTTTACAATAGAAGTTTTCACGATTAAAATAATTTCATGATTCATGAAATATCGAAAATCGTGAAATGAATGACAACTTGCTAGAAAAATCAATCGCGCAACTGCCTACAGAGTTACAAGCTGAATTCACTATTCATCACTCTGACAATGAGCAGTATGATGCTATCGAGTTGACTCTGGGGGAACTCCGCGTCCCTTTCTACGCTGAATGCAAGACCATCTATCGTAAAGAGAGCCTGAGCTCTTTTCTTACCCATGATGACTCCACGCGACGCTTGTTGATATGTAATGCTCTCAGCCCATTTTTGCGAGACTACTGTCATAAGCACCATATCAACTACATCGATAGCGCAGGCAACGCCCGCGTTGTAGGCCCGGGTGTTTACATTCTCATTCAAGGCAAGCAGCATAAATCGACGCAAAATCAGACGCCGGCGATGAGCATCGGGATCATGAAATGCCTGTTTGCGCTCTTAGTGGACGAAGAATTGCTTTCGCGCCCATATAACGACATCGCGCAACAGGCTAACATTTCTCTGGGCATGGTCAGCAAAGCCATTCGCTACCTGATTGCCAATAAACACATCCCTGAAAAGAAAGAAAAGAGAAGATTGCTGGATAAGCCCACGCTCATCTATCAATGGCTACTTTCTTACAATAGAGTGCTCAGGCCAAAAACTGCGATGATGCGACTTAACCTAGGGCAGCACTGGAGTGAGCTAGACCTTCACCCAGATGAGTTGTGGGGAGGCGAAGTCGCAGCCAATCAACTCACCGACTATTTAACTCCTGAGCACGCGCTGCTGTATACCCGCCTACCGTTAGAACAAAAAATTCGCCAATACAGAGCGAGACCAGATGACAATGGCAACCTAACCATTGCTCAGCCATTTTGGGGAGAGTCATTAAACCTCACCCCTTTCGCCCTAGCCTTATTGAGCGTAGCAGAGCTACTGAATAGCCAAGACAGTCGTAACCAAGAAGTCGCAGAGATCATCAATGACCAATACCTACACCTTAAGCAACTCCCTACCGTTGGAGTTTGAGAAAGCGTTAACGAAAGTGACGAACGCGGTGATCCCCTTAAATGTGCCCTACTTTATTGCAGGAGCGACAGCAAGAGACATCGTCCTTCATGGCGTATTCGGCCATCCTCCGATTCGAGCGACACGAGATATTGATACCGCTCTATTGGTCTCTAGCTGGAGCGAGTTTGAGTCCATAAAGAAACGCCTGCTTTCATCGGGACTAGAAGCAACAGAGCAGGCACACCGGCTAAAAGAGCCAGAAAGTGGCTTACCTATCGACATTATTCCATTCGGAGGACTTGCTGACCAAAGTGGTCACATTCAATGGCCGCCAAGCCATGACATTACGATGTCAGTGGTGGGGTTTCAGGAAGCCTATGAGACAGCGATTTCCGTCGATTTACACGGCCATCCCTTAAAAGTGGCCTCTTTACCGGGAATTAGCATGCTTAAACTGATGGCATGGGATGAGCGCGGTGACGAAAGCAATAAAGATGCGACCGATTTTTACACCGTACTTTCTAAATACGAGCTGATTCATGATGGCCGACTATGGGAAGATTACGTCCCTGGAGAGGCGCTCGATTATGACATCAAAAAGCAAGCGGCTTTTCTGCTAGGGTTTGATCTAAAAGACTTGTTGAGCGAAGCGACACAAACAGTCCTGGCCAGAGTAAAAGAAGAGAAACACGATGCACTGATCACCGCCATTACGCGCACTCATAAATCAGCGCAAGTTGATGAAGTAGAAGGCCAGCTAGAGGCGTTCTGGATGGGAATTTACGGAAATATAGAAGGTAATTAGTGAGTATTTTCTGACTCTAACAACAGACTAACCACCACTGCGCCATTAAATTACGGGTGTTAACGCTCAATTAAACACCGATTCAAACAGCGCGCACTTACCTCACAATATCCAAAGAACGGGGCGCAGCATTGGGTGGGCGGGGGATGTGGTGGGAAACCATAAAACAGCTTGCTGGCGATAAGGCACGTAGCAATTTCGCATTATTCCACATTATGTTGAATTGGTGCAGATACCCCCAAGCTTGGGGGATGGGGGTTGGCAGCTCTTCAAGGTAAGAGATCTTTTCAGCGGCCTTGCTACGGAAGATTAGGCTGCGCCGCCCTGCCCTTTTCGACCTTTATGTGATGGGCTGTGTAACGAAGTTTCACGCGCTTAGCCCACGACATGCTGTTTGGTGGAAAAGGGTAGGAAGTGGCCAGCAAGGCCACTTTTTTTCACTTAACTTAAACAGGCTTTCTCGTAGATAGCTATCACCTGAACAATTAAAGCCCACGTCATAAAAGCAGTCCCAATAAAGCCTAGTCCACGGGCAAAATACTCCGTTTTCTTTCCTTCATAAGGATGGTTCGACAGCCTCTTTGATATAAATACCTTAAAGAAAAAAAACAAACCAACCACGACAGACAGCAACTTTAACCAGTCAACAATCAAAATCAATTCATAGGTACACATGGCTATTCAGTGTCATGTCCTTGATAAACAAAACGTGAGTGAAAGCGCATATACTCGGACTGTTTTTCATTCAATGGATCTATTTTCAATGGCAATGGAATATTCCAAGCACTTAAAGTCTGGCGCACCTCATCCGACGCACATTTGCCGTTACCAAATTCATCAAATGTAATCCACCCTCCATCAAACAAGTGATCAACATGTGGAGCAAGTAATAAGCCATTATTAGGATCAAGCCTTTCCGCATCGCTGGACATTTTCCAAGGTTTGATATGACTAGCGCGGAGAAAAACAGGTATATCTACACCAGTAACTCGGCAGCGCTTTTCCAGTTCAATTAACTTTTTACGATAGATCCCTTGTCCACATCTAGATTCAACTAAAGCAAGCTTTGTTGTATCTGAGTTAGGCACTTTGTCATGAATATGCTGGAGAACCACCTCTTCATTAACATCGATTTTCTGAAACCTACATACGCCTTTAAGATGAGAAATAACGTACTCACCAGTAAAACCAAGATCTCTTAAAACCGTAGCCAATGCTTTAAGTCTTGCGCAAAACCGTGTGACATCGTTTGATTTAAAGTTTGCCAGAAATACATTAGGAGTAATTGAAGCTTTTATCGGATTCTGATCATAAGCATATCCCTCAAACTCAATTTTAAGTTCAGATCCAAACAGTAACTGTTCTGACTTTTCTTCCACGACTAATTTTATTGGCTCATAGAATTTTGAACCACGAACGAGGTAACCAATATCTTTCATCCTAATACCTTATACACCGTCGTCCGGCTGCACCCGAGCTCTTTGCTGATCGCGTGCTTGTTCATTCCCTGCTCAGCAAGCTCCTGTATGCGCGAATGTAAGGTCTTATCAGGAAATCGTCCGAGGTGCCTTCCCTCTTGGCGTGCACGCTCTCGACCTTCATTACAGCGCTGTAAGATGCGTTTTCTTTCCATCTCGGCGAACGCCGATATCGTGGTGTAAATGACTCGGCCAACATCGCTATTGATATCTACGTTCCCCAAGTCATGAAAGACCAGGCCCGCCCCTTTTTGGGCAAGACTGTCGGCAATTTGCAATGCATCGATGGTATTACGCGCCAAACGATCCACTTTCATAACATGAATGGTGTCGCCTTCGCGGGAGAATTCGATCATGGCGTTGAGTTGGTCACGAGCGGCGCTTTTTCCACTCGCGTTTTCTTGGAAGATTTTTTCACAGCCAAGTTGTGTCAGCTGTTCGACTTGGACATTGAGAGACTGATCGCTAGAGCTGACCCGCGCATAGCCAATGAGCATAAAGGAAGCCTTAAAGTGTTCAATTAGTTATTATAACTATAATGGTCATGTTCACTTTTAATCAATAGGAGATTTTGAACACTTTTAACTGACTCACGCTGGGGTGTCCTTAAAGTACACCTTTATGGACACTAGTTTACTTCATTCGCTTCAAATGATTCGTATGAATCGAACGATTCGTTTATAATGAACAAAAAAGGAGCACATTATGCAATCATTAACTGCGAACACGGCAAAAACCAAATTTGGTGATTTACTGATGAAAGTGCAGCGAGAGCCAGTACAAATCAGTAAAAATGGTTCACCGGTGGCCGTTGTCATGTCATGCGAAGAATACGAGGAGCTTGAAGCCTTAAAAATGGCGATGGTGAAATCACGCTTTGAGCAAGCGGAACGAGATATCGCGAATGGCGATTTGGTGGATGGCGAAAGCTTCATGAACGAATTAGATTCTGGCAAGTTTGACTGATGACGCAATACAAACTTTCTCCTGCAGCCCAAACGGACCTCATCGATATTCGTCGTTATACACTTGAAAACTGGGGAGGCGCGCAGTGGACTCACTATTTTGGCGAGCTTAAGCAGTCCATGGCGTTGTTAGCCAGCAACGAGTTGATTGGGATTGATATGCCCGAACTAGGGGCCGGTTACTGCCGCTTTCCGTTAAAACATCATGTAATTTACTACATCAGAAAATCGGATCATATTGTGATTGCCGCCGTTCTCGGTCGTAACATGTCACCGGCTAAGCATTTTCAGCGTCATTTATAGCTTTTATTTTTATACCTTTACGTTTGATGTAATCCCTCAACGTACTCGGCGGCTCATCAATCAGTTTAGCCGTCGGCCTGATACCCAATCCCATACCAAGATACTTTTCGATTTGATCTCGTTTCGCATCGAGCTTCAACGTTGTCGCCGGGCCTTTTGGTCGACCAAGTACTACTCCATCCTTTTTGCGTGCGGCTAACGCTTCTTTGATGCGCATCGAGATGAATTCGCGCTCTATCTCTGCCGCAAGGCCAAGAACGGTTGCTGTGATCTTTGCTTGCATCGAGCCATCTAGTTGCAAGTTCTGTTTCGCAATATACACATCAATGTTCTTGTCCATACAGACTTCAAGCACTTCCAATACCTGTAAGGTCGAACGAGCGATGCGGCTGACTTCCGCAAACACCAGTTTATCGCCAGAATGCATATGTTGGATCAGTTGGCCCAATTTACGTTCATGCCATTTCTTTTTTCCTGTCACGACATCTTCTATAAAACAGAGGTTGGTCAAAGCGACCTTGTTACTGTACTCATAAATACCATGCTTTTGATTAGCCACATCTTGGCTGTCTGATGAAACACGAATGTAAGCATAATGAGGCATAGTGTTCTCCTTTTCGTTCGATATGGTTATAACAATCCACAGGCGAAAGGGAGAGTGTGATCACCTAGATTGTGACCTTTAAAAAATAAAAAAGAGCAAGAAATGTAATTGTTAGTGTTGTGGTTAACTGTGTAAATCTTTGATTTTCCAGTTATCCACATCAACTATAAAGATCTATAGTTATCTATTAAAACTATAAACAGTATAAAACTATAAGATCTATAGTGATTGTAAGTGTCTGATATCAAAGGAATAAACAGGGTTTAATGATCCTTTTTTAGGCGTTTAAATAACATTATTTAGGTGTTGGTGATCATTTTATAGGTGTTATTGATCACTTATTAGGTGGATTTAAGACATTATTTAGGTGTTATTGATCGTATTTTAGGTGTATAGGTGACATTTTTTAGGTGTATGCAGATAAAGTCAGACACTTTTCAGGCTTCTTTTGAGTCAAATTTGGTATTGCCACCTGATTTTTGCCTTGAATCCCGGTTAGATGACCTATTCTAGGTGGAGAGAATGCCTCTTAGACCTAAAATGTGTTACATGTCACGTCGCATGACCTGATTAATGTAATTTATAGTGAATTATACCTAAATTATGTCCTTTAATAATCTGGGTTGTTACTTATCTCGGATAAGGTTTCTATTTTATCGAGCAACGAATCCACTTCGTTTTGACTCTCTTCTGGCTCAGCATCTTGCTTGAGATGGCGCTTCGATAGGCTTTCTTCGACTTTGAGCGCATGCTCTTCCTTACCGATATAACGATAAGCGATGGCCAGAGATTCTAGCTCTGTTTCTGAGAGACGAATATTGCTTTGTAGCCGTTTGAGTTCGAGTTCTCTAATGGTTTTGAGTGCGTCGTGTTGGTTGAG